>NZ_JAGGQC010000041.1:0-9208 GCF_018613455.1 Bacillus sp. ISL-78 | reverse complement strand
GGACGACGTATCCTTGAAGGGATTCTAAATGGTGAAAAAATACAGACCGATGCTCTTGGAAAAATGGTGGATTGGCGAACAAAAGCGAGTATTACTGACATTGCCCATGCAATTAATGGCCGTATTCGCCGTCATCATCGTGATATGTTGCGTTACCATTGGGAGCACATGGCTTATTTAGAACAAACCATAGAAGAATTGGAAAAACAAATCGATCAACTCCTGTCCCCTTATCGTAAGGAAGTAGAATTATTGGATGGTATACCTGGTGTGAACAAAGCTGCCGCAGCTACTTTTATTGCAGAAATGGGCGTGGATATGTCCGTATTTAAGTCGGCTAAACATCTTGCCTCTTGGGCTGGTGTGAGTCCTGGAAATTACGAAAGTGCTGGTAAAAAAAAACGAGTAAAACCACACAAGGAAACAAAGCATTAAAAACGATGGCTGTAGAATGTGTACTGGCAACCTCTAGGCAAAATAATCGAATTGCTTCACATCGAAAAAGGATTACCAAACGACAGGGAAAAATGAAGGGACGAATCGCTTCTGCTCATTTACTATTGACGATTGCTTACAACATCTTAAAAACAGGAGAACCCTATCATGAACTAGGCTCAAATTACCTTGAAGAAAAACAAATGAACAAAGAATTAAAAATGATCGAATACCTAAAAAAGAAAGGATATACAACAATCCCTCCATCTGAACAACAAACTGCATAACCAGTTAAATAACAACATAGTACATTTACCCCCATCAAAAAAATGAGAATATGGAGGGTTTATTTTAGCATGGCTTTTTTACTATTGTGTTTTCATACAAAAATGGCGCTGTTTCAGCACCATAAAAAAGTAAAGTACCTGTTAGCTCAACAAAAAGCTTTTTCATTTGAAATGGTTCCAAGATACAATCTCGACATCATTAATTTCAACCTCTCCAAGACTTAATAAATGTGGTATGTATGGAAAAAGACCAATTCTGTTACCCTTTTCATTTTCAATTTTGTAATATTCTATTGATGCTGAGGGTATTTCTTTAAGTTCTTTATAAGTCTCAATATTCAATAGCTTAATTTCATCTTCTTCAATTTCTTCAGCTGGACCTTTGTATTTCTCTTTTGTGTAAAGATATATAGCATTCGTATTATTTGTTAGTTTTTCAATTGGGATTTTTAAAAATTGTTGTTCTTCTTTAGTTTTTATTCCTAAGCTTGTGAGAGCTTCGTAAACGTAATAAGGATGTAGAGGTATAAAATGAAGGACATCATTCCATAAACAATTAAGTTTAGGAATTTGTTTTTTTAGCAGTTTCGGTCTCTCAGGGTGGTCAAAATACTTCTTCGTATATTTCTCATACAAATGAGGAGATATCTTACCTAAAGCATTCAATGGTATAAGTTTGTCACCAATCATCTCTTTAGGAACCA
The DNA here is from genome assembly GCF_018613455.1 of Bacillus sp. ISL-78. Taxonomy (NCBI): domain Bacteria; kingdom Bacillati; phylum Bacillota; class Bacilli; order Caryophanales; family Bacillaceae; genus Bacillus; species Bacillus sp. ISL-78. Next base: position 7,782 of record NZ_JAGGQC010000041.1, on the reverse strand, counting down.
TATGATATATATATTCTTGCATTGTGGCACCTCCACTTCTAATTATATACACTTCAACAAAAGATCAACATTCTCCTCTTTCATCTCGGTTCTCTTGTTGAACTAACCTGCCCCGTTAGTGCCATAAGAAAAAGGCTGCCGCAGCAACCCCTGTTAATGAACTAAAGCACCCGTTAGTTCCGTAAGAAAAAGGTTGCCGAAGCAACCTACCTTATTGAAGTAAAGTACCCGTTTTTGTTAAATAAGACAATAAATCATTCTCCAACTAAACTGTTTACCTTAATTAAGTAAATGTACTTCAAAATGTTTTTTCACTTTGGCCCATTCTTCATTAATGATACTATACAGGACAGTATGACGAAGTATCCCTTCTTTTCGAATCATATGACTTCGAAGAATACCTTCTTTTACTCCACCAATCCGTTCTATCGCTTTTTGCGAACGGAAATTTTCATGTCCTGTTTTTATTTGTACACGATTAAAGCCTAGTTCTTCAAAACAATATTTCAACAATAAGTATTTACAATTCGTATTAATATTTGTTCGCCAATAAATAGGGTTAATCCAAGTTGATCCGATTTCAAGTCGTTTGTGTTGTTTTGAAATATCGAGAAACCAGGTAGCACCAATTATTTTGTCTGTTTTTTTATTTATAATCACATACGCAATATCTGTACCATGCTCACGTTTTTGTAACGCATCTTGTACATAATGAAGTACACAACTTTTCTCCGTTAAATCAACAGACATATGCTCCCATATACGTTTATCTTGCGTTGCTTCATAAATCCCTTCAACATGTTCGAGTCCCATTGGGATTAAATGTACAACATTATTTTCTAATTTTTTCATTTTTATCACTCCTTGCATATAATTAAAACCTTTTTCTGATATGATAAAAATAACCAAAAATGAGTTTTTATATAATACCAAGGGATGATGAGATGGAACTTCAAATTCTACTAACGGACGACAAACCCAAATATAGGCAAATTTATGAACAAATTCGACAAGCGATTTTAGAAAAAAAGCTATTCGCTCATACTAAACTTCCTTCTAAACGACGTTTGGCTGATCAATTAAACATAAGTATCATGACTGTTCAAATTGCTTACGAACAACTGCAGAGTGAAGGATACAGTTATTCTGTTGAACGACAAGGTTATTTTGTTTCGGAAATTGCAGATGAATGGCACTATACTGAGAATGCTACAACTTCTCTAAAGAAAACGGCGCAATCTGATTATTTTATTAATTTTAAAAATGGTCAGGTTGATGCAGCTGTATTCCCCTACAAACAATGGAACCGACTATATCGAAAAGAGCTTAATGAATTCAACGGATGCAATGCACCGTGGCAAGGAGAATATTCGTTACGTGTACAAATTGCACGGTATTTACAACAAGCTAGAGGGTTAGATTGTCAGCCGGAGCAAGTATTTATTTTTAGTGGATTTCAGCAACAGTTAATGAATATATGTCTATTTTTTAATCGGAAAACTGTTGGAACAGAAGAACCAGGGTTTATTCGAGCAAAATCTGTTTTTGAGCAATTACAACTACAATGTCATGCGGTTTCTGTAGATGAGGAAGGGTGTTGTGTGCCTAATAAGGCAATTAAGCTACTATATACGACACCAGCTCATCAATATCCAACCGGTGCAATTATGTCCATAGCTAGAAGGATACAGTTATTACAATGGGCACTTAAACAAGATGCTTACATTATAGAGGATGACTATGATTCTGAATTTCGTTACAAAGGCGCACCAATTGCAACATTATCTCATTTAGATTCATTTAAACGGGTGCTTTACTTTGGAACATTTTCAAAAACATTGTTACCATCGCTTCGTATGAGTTATCTTATTATGCCAACATCTCTTCGATCGGACTTTGAAGAGTTCAATACTTATCAAAAATCTACCGTTTCAAGAATCGATCAACAAGTCGTCGCAAAATTTATGGAAGAAGGACATTATACAGCACATATAGCAAAAATGAGAACTTTATATCGAACAAAAAGAAGCTGTTTAATTGAAAGCATAACGAAACATCTAGGAGAAGAATTTAAAGTCATGGGCGATGCAGCAGGCTTACATATCATTGTTCAATTACCAGAAAGATTAAATGAATCTATAGCAATAGAGCTAGCGAAATCAAGGGGAGTTAAAGTCGATGCCGTTTCAACAATGTATCAGCTTCACAAGCCAAATCATCAGGTTATGCTAGGGTATGGTGCACCATCCCTGGACGAAATTCAAAAGGGTGTGAGTTTATTAGCTACTGCATGGAAAAATAGCTTAAGTAATTAGCATTTCACTAAGCTATTTGATTTAGTAAGTTGGATGTTTAATTCTGACAAGCCTTGAACTATCCTGCCCGATAGTTCCATAAAGAAAAAGCTGCCTTAAAGACAGCTCCGATCTTCAGCTAACGTACCTGTTGTTATATCTTTAAACAGTAATTCTCTCAAAATATAAATGTAGTTTGTTCTTCCACGAACCTGCCCATTAGCCCAAGAAGCGACTACTCTTCTTGGGCAATCGCACCCTTTCGAAAAACAATTCATATGCCGGAATCTTGTATGCTAACTTTTCAGGCAAATCAGATCCTAATAATAATCAAATATTAATAGGCTTTGAATAACGTATTCAAAAAAACATAAAAACTACGTGAAATTACTTAATTTCATAGTTCAGCCAAACTGCCTTTTGTGCCCCAATTTTGTCATATAACGATTGGGCAGCAAGATTATCATGTGCTGTTTCCCAAATCATATGAGAATAATCATTCTCTCTAATATAATTGACACAGGACTGAAGTAGTTTTTCACCAATTTTTTGTCCTCTTACATCAGGTTTTACAAATAGATCATGAAGGAAAGCCATTCGTTTCACTTCTAATGTATTAAAAGTAAAATATAAAGTGGAAAAGCCAACTAAGTGATGCGGTTCCTTTTCTACAACAAACTGGATACCCTCATAGGGATTTTCAAGTAAATGATTGATCAATTTTTTGAGTGAATCATCACTTGGACGAGGACACTTGTAGAAATCAACGATGTACTGGTTCATTAATTCGAGAAGTTGTGGGATATCATGTTTTGCAGCAGTCCTAATATTTACTGTTTCCATATTATTTCTCCTCCCAATTTTAAACCTTTCAATATTAGGTCATGCAATTTTAATACCAAAAAATAACAGACATATAAAATTAATTCGTATGTTTGCTGAACTAACCTGCCCCGATAGTTCCATAAGAAAAAGCCGCCTCCTTAAAGGCAGCTCCGATCTTCAGCTAACGCACCTAGTTGAAGAAATTATAAATTGTAATAATACCACCCATATTAAAATTAAATCCATCTCTCCGTACAATACACTTTCTTCGCTGTTGCATCTAATTTTATTTTTTTTCCAATTGCTAATGGGTGCATTGGATGCGTGTGACAACAATCAAATTCAGCTAAAATCGGAATATCTTTACCGTCTAGTTGCTCTAATAAAATTTCAAGTGGTTTTCTTCCTGTGCCTAAATCATCAAATCGTTCATGTTTGCCTAAAATAATGCCTGCTACCTTGTCAAATACTCCATGTAGCTTTAACATCGCAAAGTTTTTCTCAACAATTGAAGCATTTTTTGTACAATCCTCTATCAGAAAAATATCTCCCTTTTTAATTTCAGGGAAATATTCTGTACCAATAAATCCGCACAGCGCATTATTATTCCCACCAATTAATCTACCTTTTGCAACACCTGATTGTCCTGTTACCCACTCATTTGAAAAAAGGGGTTTCTCTGTCGTTTTTTCAAGCCAGTTAACGGCTTCATCTGACCAAAATGCTGGTATCGGTACCTCATATGGCAGCGTTGATTCTTTCATAAAATAATTTTCAAAATAAGTATATGTATCGTTTACAAGAGGCTCAAATTCACCAAAAGATGGGATCAGAGCTGGTCCATAATAAGTTGAAATCCCTGTTTTTGCATATAAAGCTAAAAGAATAGCTGTTGCATCTGAATAACCGACAACTAGCTTTGGATTTTCCTTCAATGCTTCATAGTCAATATAAGGGAGCATACTATTGGAGTTTGTTCCACCAATCGTGGACATTACCATTTTAATTTCGGGATCACACAACAATGCGTTTAATTCACTTGCACGTTCCTTGGGTGTACCTGAACGATATGTATCGGCCTTTCCTGTTAGTTTCCCTTCTACGATAATAAAACCTTTTGACTCTAAAAATTGTTTTGCTCGTACATAACGCTTCTGAGCCGTTACAGTTGCAGGAGATGAAGGCGTATAAATACCAATCTTATCGCCTTTTCTAAGATGTTGAATCATGTTATTACTCCTCCTTATATTAATTTACCTATTAACTGCCCAAAAGTTTAAATATTCAAATCTTGTAACATATATCATAATATGAAATTCTTACTTTTATTGTACTTTGAACCTTAACAGAAAAACAGCTTGTGATTTTCCCAACCAACAAGCTGTTTTATCAATCCTTTTTATAAATTATCAGAACTTTATTTCAAAGCCACAGTTCTCTCCTCTTAAAGAACTAATGCACCCGTTAGTTCATTACAAAATAACTAACCATTGCGATTAATAAATTCGGTAATCCAATCAATAAAATTGTATTAGTCATTGAAAATCTTTGTTTTCTATCTTCTTTTGATTCAGATTGTAAATTTCTGCCCAACCTATCTCCATCAACAAATGCTCCAGAAAACAATGCACTTATTATTAGTGAGATTAATGCGACCACTCCAGTAATTTTATACAATAAAGTGAAATCCTTCAAAAACACCGAAATAAGCAGGGCTACCACTACGATGCCTATTCCTACCAGAAATTTTTTCATTAACAACACATCCTATATGTTTTGTTTTTAATGAAATTTCGGCTTACCCCTTTCCAAATTATAACATATTCAGATTTTTAAAAACACATTAAATCTCCTTTAACTTAAGCAACTAACCTGCCCCGATAGTTGCATAAAGAAAAAGCTGCCTGTTAAAGACAGCTCTGATCCTAAGCTAAAGCACCCGTTAGTTCACTAAAAGAAAACTAAAAGTAACCTTAGTTATGAATTTATTTGAGCTATTACAACAACTATTAAAATTGCAAAGCCAATTAGCCACAACAACACAGCCCAAGTACGTGAACTAAAAAGATTAAATAATTGAATAGACATTATATCAAATACAAAGTCGGTTAAAACCTCCCAAAAGGGTACTTTCGGGTCTCCCTTTTTCCATAAGTATGATGCTAGTAAGATTAATATTATTCCTAGTAAAAAAAATATAATTCTAATCATTCAAGTCGATTCCACCTGACAGTAATTCTTATTTTAAAACGATATTAACTTTCCTCCGATTGACTTGTCACTGGTAAGTATAGGGAGGATTTGTTATTAAACTACTGCCCCGTTAGTTCTATAAAAAAAGCGATTCTTATTAAAGAATCGCTCCCAATTGTGGAATACAATCTGTTAGATTTTTTCTCTTGCTTTATTTTTTATGACCAATAAATTTCGGTTGCTAAAAACCTCATCCTAACTTCAACGTTAATGTTCCCAAAATAGTTTGTATTATCATGTAACTTTTTAAGCTTGGAATTGTTTTTTCTGAATATCTTTTTGAACGTTTATTCTTCTCACGATAAAGATGAGGACAAATGCACCCAATAAGCAGGTTGCTCCTCCTGCTCCTATCAAAACGAAAGAAACTCCAAGCCATTTGGCAAGAAGAGAGCCCACAGCAGGTGCAATAAGCATAGAGCAGGTTTGTAATGATGTGGCCGCAGCAGATACTCTGCCCATCATTTGCTTGGGTGTCTCCGATTGTAAGGTAAATCCATAAGGGACCGACTCACCGGAGCCCATGAAACCAAGGAAAAATGCGCCAATCACCCAGGCTAATGCAGGAAGATTTACAATCTCCATACTACCAAGCCCCATTACAATGATTAATGAACCGCTAAAAAGTAATGCACTTGACATAAAGTGAATAGGTTTTCTTTTCCAGTGTGTCCAGTTGCCCATTAAAAGAGAGCCTACCACGCTTCCTAGACCTACAGAACTAATCAGTAACCCAAAATTCCCTTCCGTGAAGCCAAGGTTTTGAGCAATAAATACGAATAGTCCATCGTACAGGAAAATGATAAAAAACGCTACAGAGGATAGGATAACTGAGATTTTTAATAATGGGGTATATGAAATGTGCTTAATGCCATCTAATAGTTCTTTCCAATAGTTACCGTTATCCCTATTTTTCTTTTCAGATTTAATGTCAGCATTCATTTCTTTTTCATCCATGTTGGGAAGAGTAAGTAAAATTAATATAGCGATGAAAAAACCTGCAGCTTCAAATAAAAATGGACTTTTTGCTCCAAATAAAGCTATGACACCTCCACCAAGTGCAGGACCAATAATTTTCATCGTATTAACGGAAAGCTGGCTAAGTGTTACCGCCTCTGGAAGGTGGTTATCAGGGACCGTAAACCTAATCATACTTTGTCTTGCTGGGTCGTAAATTGCTGAGACTGTTCCCTTCAAAAACACAAACAATAAAAGGATATAAAGGTTAGGAGCAAAAAACAGTCCTCCTACAAACATGATCCTTAAAAATAAACAAATGATCATCATTTGCTTTTTGGGAAGTCGATCCACGAATACACTTGCAAAGGGACCTATGATGACCCAAGGTAGCCCTAATACAATGATCACTGAGGCAATGGCTGTTTCATCTAGCCCCCAATGATAAGCAACAATAACCTGTAAAGCAATAAAATCGAGCCAATTACCCAGATCAGAAAATAGCTGCGCGCCAAATAATGAACGAAATGGACGGAATTTTAAAGGCTCAAATATTCCAGCTCTCATGAGTTATTTCTCCTTTTCTCCTTGGGTTGCCTCTCTTCGTCTTGCTAGCAGTTTTTCTGTATTCCCATTTGGATCCTGCCCTTTTGGAAGTTGATTATTTTCCAATGCATTTATCGATTCTTCAATCCATTTCAACTCAGCCTCCAGTCGCAATTCGGCATAGCGGATGGTTAGCATACCCACTTTACTGATGTAAGAGATTCCGTTTGTTGGCCAGTCTTTTACAAATTCAAGTAAATCTTCGGTTGTCTCTTTTCTTTTTAGTAGATGACTCATTAATACAGAGCTTTCCATATCTTCGTGCCAAGTGGACATCTTCATTAATAATTCGTCTCTAATAATTGGATAGGCAGGAGGGAGTCGAAGCCAGTTTTCATATTCCTCCCACCCTTTTGGGGTAAGTTCATAAAGTTTCTTTTTACGCCCCTCTTCCTCTTGTTCAATAGGATAAACTAGTCCTTCTTCTTCAAGCTTCTTTAATTTCGGATAAATACTCCCATAACTCATTCCCCAGTATAAGCCGGCAGCTTTATGCTCAAACTCTGCTTTAATATTGTATCCTGTACTGGGCCAAAAGCTTAAAATAGCTAGAATAGAACTTTCAATTGACAATGTAACATTCCCCTTCCACATATCATAATGATATATCAATTCGATATATCATTATGATATGTCTAAGAACAGGTAAAAACAACCATAAATAAAAAACTATTCCATAATTTAGAAAGTTATTTTTCAGTGATTCAATTTTTTAGAGTTATTGTTTATAATCCGGCCCTATTGTTGATCAAAATTCAAACAGCACTCTTGAACTATCCTGCCCCGATAGTTCCATAAGAAGAAGCTGCCTTAAAGACAGCTCCGTTCTTCAGCTAACGCACCCGTT
>NZ_JAGGQC010000040.1:0-15122 GCF_018613455.1 Bacillus sp. ISL-78 | reverse complement strand
TACACTGTTGCCGGCTTCTTTTCAGAAGTTGGTGAACTTAAGGAATATACTCATACCCGGTCAATTATTAAGCATGTCGATATGAACTTAAAATAAAATACCACTGGTAAGCATAAGGGGAAAACAACCAACACAAAGAAGGTAAGGAAAATGCTGCGAGCACTGATGTACAGAAATGGTATGATACTGGTCGCCAACAATTCAGCATTTAAGGCATTACATGCCTACTATACTCAACGTCCAGATAATCCATTAAAGAAGATGCAGTCCCTTATTGCTTTATGTAATAAACTGATCCGTATTTTCTTTAGCATGGGTAAAAAGCAATTTGAATTTAATGAAGAAAAGATGTTAAAGGATATTCCTCATATGCGAGTATCAAAGAAGGTGGAACTAGCAGCTTGATTCAGTTTTAGATTAGATAAAATAGTAGAGGCGAGTTTCTTGGTTATGTATATTTGGGTATCATTTGAAGCACGGATTAGTCGGCAAAGCAACTAAATTACGGGCAAGGACCCTGTGGGGCAGCATGGCTGACATCCACCTCATGGAAAGGTTGGACGAAGGAATTTGAGAGCGAAGACTCTGTGAGGCATGGGAGGGTTGACCTCCATGAGAATGTGGACATCCACCAGTGCGATTATAATTTAACTCATTCACCAATTTCTGTAAGTGGTTGGTTAGTGGGCTATAATTCTTTTTTCTCCAAAGGTCTAATTTTATCCTTTCAAGTGATTTTCCCCCAACTATTAAGTGATTACCGGCAGGTAAACTACTATGAAAATCTAAGAAAAACGGAGATATCGAGAGGTTTTGCTTTCTTTATTGAGGGAGGTTAGTGGAGGAAGGATTCCTACAATTTTTAACGAATTATCTATAATAATAAACAAAAATAAGTTATCAAGAGTGGGGAAATAAATGGGGAAGCAAATTAATTTTTATACGGACGACGAAAAAGAAAAATGTATAATTACCAGGCTTCGGACCGCAGGTTGTGTTTTCGCAGAAGATGAGACCCAGTTGCTTATTTCAGAAGCAAGGACGCCAGACGCCCTCGCCGTCATGCGACGTGTAGCAGGTTTTCCCCTCGAACACATAATTGGTTGGGCGGATTTCTGAGGTATTCGTATAGCTGTGGAACCAGGAGTCTTCGTACCCCGTCGCCGCACCGAGTTTCTCGTCCACCAGGCAAGCTGCCCTCGCCATGCCAGGAGCCATCGTAGTTGACCTGTGCTGCGGCACGGGTGCGGTAGGCACCGCGTTGACCGCGGGTCTGGAATGGATAGAGTTGTATGCAGTTGACATCGACCAAGCTTCTGTGCAGTGTGCACGCCGCAACATTACTTCCATCGGTGGTAACGTGTACGAAGGGGACCTCTATCAGCCACTGCCAACAAAACTGCGTGGCTGCGTCGACATCTTGGTCGCAAACGCACCTTACGTACCTACCGAGGCAATCAAGTTGTTACCCCCAAGAAGCACGAAAACATGAGGCACGGGTGGCGCTCGACGGGGGCACAGACGGGCTGGACGTCCAACGACGGGTCGCTTCTGAGGCGCCACTCTGGCTAGCACCCGACGGTCATTTACTGGTCGAGACTAGCCAGCAACAGACAAAGCAAACCGTTGAAATCTTTGCTCGAAACGGGCTAACTCCACAGGTGGCAAATTGCGATGAACTGGACGCTACTGTCGTAATTGGAACCAGTCCCGCTCTCTAGAGTGAATAAAGGCAGCTAGCCCTTACCGTAAATAAGAGTGATAATTGCTTGGCCCTGTCTCTAGAAAATATTCCTTTGTGCAACAATCGGGTGCTTTACTTCATTACCAGGAGCTGATCAGCGGCTCCTTTTTGTATGAAAACACAACAGTAAAAAAGCCATGCTAAAATAAACCCTCCAAAAGGACGATTTTTTCCTTAGAGTGGGGGGAAATTGTCTTTTTTATTCCATAATGGAAATATAAATCAGTCACTACTCTGGCTTTTTCCACTGCCGTAATATCTCCATTTAAATCTGCAATTGGACCCCTTTTGCCTGAATATATGCAGCATTCCATGTAAACCGGCAACAACTCACGTTTAAAGGATTTTACAAATATGTTCTTCAAAAAAAAACTTCTTCCACTAACAAGCCCGTTTGTCACCATACAACGCAAAATTAGTGTTGCACCAGATGGATGATTTAATTAAAAAGTATGGATTATCAATTTTAAACTTTTCCTATTTTTTATTCATGTCAGCTAAATACTTCGCATAAAGAATTGTGTTTCTTGCTACGTCTAGTTCACCATTGAATATTACTGGTATCCCTGGTCTCCAGTTTACTTCAAAAATCCATATTTTTTGGTTCTCATCGATTCCTACATCAATTCCCAATTCGTCTAGAGTACTGTCATATAATGAATCAAAATGGTTTGTAAAACTTATAGCGAAGTATTCAAGAGTCCTTTTAATGTCATACCATGAGTCTTTAAACTCATATTTTAAGAAACTTTCCGGAAAACCTGTATATCCACCACTACCCAAGTTAGAAGTAATGCTCCCTGATGGCCCTATACGGGGATAAATAGAAGTAATCACCCATTTTCCTTCTCCATTTTTTTGTACATGCAAACGAAAATCATATACATTCCCGGATTTTGTTTTACAGGAAATGTACTGTTGAACGAGGTAATCTTGTATTCTAATTTTATCAGATACAAATTCAAGCATTTGGTCTTTATCAAAATATGAAATTTGCCCAGCTTCATTAATTTTATATTTTCTCTGTTTCTCTTTTTCTATAAAAGCTATACCACCACCTTGATGACCAGATAACGGTTTAACAATAACTTTCGGATAAGTGTCGACCATTTTAGTTAAAATGTCAAGGCCTGTTAATTCAAGTGTAGGGATTAGGTATTGTTCAAATTCTTTTGCTTGTTGAATTGTCTCATGCACACTCATTTTATTTCCGATTGAATGGCTTGTGAAAGGAATCCTTTCATACAAAAAATCTACGATTTCTTCACCTTTTTCACTGGTAGGATAACTTGCATTAAAAATGGCATCGGGAAAAGGGAATTCCTTATCAACCCATTTTCCATCTTCATATATTTTCCCTAAAATGGTCTGGTTTTGTATATTTACTTTTCCTGCAGTAAAGTAAAAAAAGTTTACCCCTTCAGCTTTTGCCACAACAGAATAAGCGTAGGTCCTTGTAACTTTCTGTGGGTCTGCCCTATGATGAAGCATGCCAACTAAGGTCATAATAGCCCCATCCCCTTTTCATTAAATTAGCTTTCTTAAAAAAATATTAAATAAGGCTTATCCATATTCCCATTTTTATATTTTTTCAGAACAATATTTGTACAATATCTATATTCTATTTTATGATCATGAAATTCAGCAGAGGGTGGGATAATAAACGTTATGAACACTATTGTGTTTATTAGCACAAACAAATCAGGTTCAAGCAGAGATGCAATTAAAGCTGCGGAGCGTCTGGGCTTTTTTACAGTGCTATTGACTGATAAACCACAATTCATTGAGCAAAGATTGGAATTTCCCGATGTTCACCAATTGATACACACAGAACTATCGAATTACAATGCATTAAAAAAAAGTATAAAAAATATCCAAAGTCAAGGTAAAAAAATCAAGTTAATATTAAGCTTTATTGATCCTTATGTAAATGTTGCAGCATCATTAACAGAGGAATTTTGTATAAGTATTAAGTCACCAGACCATATCCTTAATATGGAAGATAAAGTATTGACTCGAAATATCATTAAAGACCTCCCCATGTCACCATATTTCTCAATATATACTCCAGGAGAAGATTTGCAAAATTTTGTTCAAAAACAAAATAATCGTTTTCCTTTAGTGGTTAAATCTCCAATGTCAGCTGGGTCAAAAGATGTTTTAAAGGTAAATAGCCCCGATCAATTAACTGAAGCTATACAGCATTTTAAAAAAAAATATGAGCTAACACCTATTTTAGTTGAAGAATATTTGACAGGACCACAATATTTGGTTGAAACACTTGTTCATGACGGGAAAGTTAATATTGTCGCAATCATTAAGCAGGAAATTACTTTTCAAAAACGCTTTATTGTAACAGGTTATAGCTTATTACCACATATTAATAAAAAGTTATATAATCAAATTTTTCATGCGGTAACTACAATTGTAGAGGCTTTTCAAATGAAAAATGGTGCTTGTCATCTTGAAATGCGTTTAGTAGATGGTCAATGGAAGTTAATTGAAGTCAATCCAAGGATATCTGGGGGAGCGATGAATAGAATCATTGAAGTAGGCTACGGTATTAATCTAGTTGAAGAAACAATTCAACTACTCTTAGGAAATAAGCCGAATCTTAAAAGAAAGCATAGTAAAAACATTTATGTCCATTATATAACAATAGATAAGAAAGGAATTTTGGTAAATGTAACAGGTAGAAATAAAGCAGCTAGTTATCCGGGAGTAGAAGAAGTATATATTAAGCCCCGCCAAGGGAAAAAGCTACGTCCACCATTATCAATGGGTGACCGTTATGGTTATGTTCTAGCATCCTCAGATAGTGAAGAAAATGCTAAAAAAATCGCTCAGAATGCAGCAAAGGAAATCTCGTTTAACCTGGACCAAACAGATCAACAGATTAAAGGAAAGCAGTTTTCAAATCATCAAACCGCTAAAATTGTAACATTAGAAAGAAGGAAGAAACTCAAACAAACACTCAGAAATTATCTACGGAACACTTTTAATCAGACTTTACCCAACCAGCTCCATTAATTGCATTAATAAAATAAAATAGTCATTAATTAAGGAGGACTAAAAATGAAAAATGAAAAATTTTTGCAAGCAATCAATAAAAGTAATGAATTTAAAGAATCTGAAGTTTTTTTAGCCCTGTTGAGAAAATCTGTGCTAAAAAAATTTAAACAGAGGCGCAACTTACGTAAGGAAAGTGATCACTGGAATGACCATAACAACAAAAATGAATATAACGATTATGAAGACGATAAAAACTATGACGTTTATGATGATTATAAAGACTAAGTATATAGTAGAGTTCCTTAAGGGATGTCATCATCGGTGCTAAAAGATCTCCCAACATTTTGGTGATGGACTTTTGGGGTAATTATTGTTGTACAACATTACCTTGGAAGTGTAACTTTTATTAACTAAACCAAATTAGTAATGAATTGATAGTTGTATTAGAAAAACACAACATGATTTGAGAAAGCTCTTTAAGGAAAAAGAGGATATCTCCCTATAGTTTTATTCGTTAATAAGAATGGGCTAACCTACCAAATGGTTTATCAAAGCATGATAAGGATGAAAAAATTAGCAACTTAACAATTAATTTTAAAATCATTAAAATTCTAAATTGTGGCTTTTTTTTTATAAATTTGAATAATGGGTCAACCTTGAGTGCTGTACAGTTGTCATAGAGAGTGCGTGAGATCATTCAAATTAGCCCCTCTGGAACCGTTGTTTTCAGCAAATGATAAATGGATGGCGTGAAAAGTTGAGTTGAATGACTGAGTAGCATGGCAAATATATAAAAGGCATCTGCCTAATAAATTTTCAATTTCATTATTGAAAATTCTGCCCAAATCCCTTATTGGATTCTGGTTGTTGTGATGGCAGTTCGAAAATAACGCCTTTAAGGTCGTTTCTACGTTATCACGTTCACCACTATAAATAATATTTGGATTGATAAATAAAGCATATGTACGAGCCTTTACACCCTCATTTCGGTGAAAGTTGGCTTTTACTATAACCCCTTTTCTACAAGCTGATTAAATAAAAAAAACTGTCTTTCCAGACAGTTTTTAAAGATTTTTTATTTTTTAATGAAGTCTACCATTACCGATACTATCGACGATTATATCGTTAATTTTTTCAATCACTTGATCAGTCATTTCATCGGCAATCATAACTATATCCTTATCAAATTTTTCTTCTGTTGAAACATCGAATTGGAATGCCTCTGCATACGGTGCTGGTCTATTCATCATATAAGCAGACATAACTTTACACAGGACCTCACGAGCTTTTTCAGAGTTTAGCTTTCCTATAACAATATGATTTATTACGTTAAGGGCAGTAAAATTAGCAGCCTCAATTTCGCAACGGGAAGATACCTCACCCTTTGTCTTTTCAACGATAATACTTCCATCAAACTTCGCTAGCACGCTCAACTTCTCTGGTGGCACCTGATAATTAATAAAATTTTCGATAACATCGGTAGGTTGTGGAAAATCGTGTGGAATTTCATCACGATAAACAATGGTTCTCTTCCACTGACCATTGTTGTACCAGATTAATGGCATTCAAGACCGTATCTCCCATAAATCCCATGTAAAACGAAATCTGATTATTTTTCCAACGGTCCATCTTGGCCATGTGGCTCATGAAATGGAAAAGTGTGGGTTCCAAACGGACCGAGGAACGATCAATCGTGATCGCCAAAATACAATCGTCTTGTCGTTGATCTTCAAACATACCGGGAAGAAAAACAAGCTTTGGAACGGGAAAAAGCACGGAAGCAAGAACAACGGAAACAATCCGAACGCTTCAACACGCCTGCAGAACGTGTCCACTTACAAGAAGCCTCTAAGCTTTTGAACATGGATCGTGAACCTACTTTGCAAGAAATTGGTGTAAAACGTAAAGTGCTTGATCAGTGGGAACATCAAGTGAATAAGGATGACCAACAGATTCGATGGAAAGATGAAACCATCAGAGGGAGCTTCTGAAACCTACCGTTGGATTCATATTTTTAAAATCAACGCCAGCAAGCCCAACACCAATTGGAAACGATCAATTGGATGAACCCCTTTAAATTAAAAGAAAATCGGATGATAAAGGAAAAAGCTGAACTAGAAATTTCTAAGGCGGAAGACCAAATAACATTACGGGATAAAACGCTACATGCCTACCGTGAAAAGCTCGGCTTCCATACCGAAAAAGAGTTTCACCAGGTGCAACGTCAACATCAAACCGATTATCCTAGCCTCAGAGTATGACCAGGCTATTTCTACACGTGAAAACTTACCAAGATACGATGAAAAAAGAAGGTGTTTCTGGAAGAATGGATCTTGAAAAACAGTTCCATACTCTAGGGAAAATGGAAGCTAGAGTTCCTGAAGTTAAAGGTCAAATTCAAGCGCAAGAAAAAGGGCTCGACTTATTTGGCACCATTAGAAGGGCATTGAACAGGCAGGAAGGAACATGCAGAGAGAACGAAAATGATAGCAACGACATCTAGCAAGAACTAAAAACAAAGGAAAAAGTCGTCAGTGTGGTTGGGAAATGGAGAGATAAACTATTAGCTGTACTATGCAATGTAAAGGGAAGGTGGGGAGACTGCATGGTAGGTCAAGACACTAGGAATACCCCTGCACCAGTTTCTTTATGGCTTGAGGCCAGCATTTGTATTCCAAGGTTAGTCCCTTAAATTGGACTAACATACAAGAACATGGCGTGGGTGGTCATGGTACCAATTCCAAACTGGGTGAATATCCTAAAGTAAGTAAAGGAGGGATATTTTTAGTGGACTACAACAACAATAATCCAATGAATCCTCATCAAGTTCAGGGAAGTTATCAGCCTGACGATATAAAAACCCTATGTAGGAAATATATGAACTACCATGTTATAGGGCAATTGAGCGACGGGTCAAAGGTTGATGGCATTATCGATGATATGGATGAAGAAAGTGTGACTATGCTAGTTCCTGAAGAATTTGATGCAGAACAAGGAAACAGGCAACAATATGGATATGGAGATTACTACGATGATTATGGACGTCCTCGCAGAAGAAGATATCGCCGATATCGTCGACAAAGATTCCCATATGTTGTTTTTGTATTCCCATATGTCGTACCATATCCATATTATTACCCTTATGGATACGGAGGATATTGATGAAAGGCACTTTAATAACATAAAAAAGGCAGCATGTAGCTGCCTTTTTTTAAGTAAGAGGACTAGTTCGTCTAATACATGATAATACGAAGGAATGTTAGAGAAGCAAATTATAGCTATTGGTCCACGTGACAGGGAAGAAGTATATGATAAGGAAAAAGATCGATTGGCTGCAGTTTGCCATTCGAATGCAGGAAGTATTAGCTCAACAATTCAAGAAAGACAATAGCTGCTAGGTTAACCGGAATCGAAGAATCTGTAAACGTATCGAAGATCACCATACCAAAAAGCTGGAAGCAGAATTTATGGAAGTAAATGAATATCCCTCTATTTATCACTTTGAAAATTTAGATAGTAAAGGAAAGGCACTAAATCTAGGTGAAACAGTTCTACTTTAAGTTGAGGTAGAACAGAATAGAATAAATTACTTCATCAAATAATGTCCAATTTGCTAAAACCATCCTTTACGGGGTGGTTTAGTTTATGAGGGTAAACAATATACATGAAGTGTTGTGCAATCGCTCAAATTAGCAATAAAAATATTCTTAATGGACATATTAAGAATGTTCTTTATAAAAAATAAAAAAGGAGTTAGTGTTATGCAGTTACCCGAAGACCTTAAAAATTTTTTAGGAATAAATCCAGCTAGACATAAAACAGAAGGGTTAAGTTTAGATCCATGCTTTTCACATCTCATCATACATAAGGAAATACATGGGGATAAAGTATTCGTGCCATTAGATTTAAAGAGAATTTGGAATCGTTTATAGCAATGAAATCAATCAAAGGTTGCTCTATTTATTATCATATACTTTGTAATGATGGGTTTAGGTATTAAATGTGGATAAATTTTGAAGGTATATAAAGCCCTGTTTTCATCATTCTAAAAGTAATATCTTTATAAAAAAGGAGGCGTTATTCATGACAGTAATCAATGACGTTAAGACAACTCTTGCAGGTTTGAAAAGTGCTCAGGCAAGCTTCGAAACCTTTTCACTGGGTACGGACAATGAACAAGCAAAGCAGCTTTACCAGAATGCGGCTAAACAAACTCAGTCCGTTATTGACACCATTGAACCACGTATTCAACAAATCGAACAAGAAGAACCCCAATACAAACAACAATAATGTACAAGCTACCGACCTCTTGGTACACTTCCATCTTCAAAGCCCTTCTCGAATCGAGAGGGACTTTTTGATTACATGGGTATATAAATGTATTGAATGAGGCAATATAATAAAGGCTTTTCCTTTCAAAGCACCTTTGACTTAAAAGTCCTTACTCTTTATGAGTAGGGGCTTTTTTGCTTTGCAGAATGAATAGAAATTAATTGAATGAATACACTTTCAATAACCCTTTTAAAAATGAAAACCATCTCTTGATACCCTTCTTCTTAAGGAGGGTCTTTTTATTTCTGTATATAAAGTAATTGAATGGATAAAATACTTTTAATATGTTAACCATAAGGGTCACTCCCTCCAGATATTAACCCTTCTCTTAATTGAGAGGGGACTTTTTATATGCAATTCAATGTTGGATTGGTGTTAGGTTTTGATTAGTCGTATTTTTTGTATATTAAATTTTTTATGGATATTTATCAGGATATTGAACAATTTAATAAAGTGCCTAAGGGCGACTTTTAAATACGGAGGGATTTTTATGGATAATAATACGAACGGGGCAGGTTAGTTCAAGAAGAACTCAACTTTACAATTTTTAGTGACAAGTTTCATAGTATTGGCTATTATACAATTATTATTATCCAAATTTTTGAAGGAGGAAGGAGATGATTAATATAAAACTGAATAAATGGTACTGTTTGTTAGGGGCTTTATTCTATTTTATCTATGCTTATAGAACTTACATATATGAAGGGGTACAGCTTCTAGATTTTTTAAACTAGTGGTGAATTTTGGAATTGTTTTAATAATCTCTATATGGTTAATTAGTAAATCAGAAGTGAAAAATGTTTTGAATTTTGTTATTTTATTTGTATTTGTCATATATTTATTTGTATTACATTCATTTGTAGCTTACATTGATATTCCTTATTACATAACGCAAGAGTATGTAGGAAATCTATATGTGAATATTGAACGAATAAATTTTATCCCTTTTAAAACTATTTATAGTAATTTATTTGGTAAGGTTGTTGCACCTGTAACAATAATACAAACGGTAGGAAATTTATTTTTATTGTTACCATTAGCTTTTGCATTGTTATTTTTACAGATTATAAACAACAAATATAAAGCTGTAATAGTTATTTTCTTAACAACAGTTTTTATCGAGATGTATCAGCTTCTAGATAATTTCATCACTTCAGGATATAAGTATTCTGGAGGGGGACAACGAGCAATTGATATAGATGATGTTTTATTAAATACAATTGGGGGGTTAGTTGGAATAGCGTTGTATTTCAATTATAAAAAGTTGTTTTTAGGTAAAGCCCTTGATAGAAAGAACTTCACAACACAGATTTAACATATTATTGTCACCCTTCTTGTTCAACGGGTGCGTTAGCTGAAGATCGGAGCTGTCTTTAAGGCAGCTTTTTCTTTATGGAACTATCGGGGCAGGTTAGCAAAAGAATAATATTTAAAGAGGATTATTGATTAAGTAAGTAGTATTAACAAATTAGAATATAAAAAAAGAGGGGGTAAATCTTTTTTGGAATTTTATAGATCCGACATAGAAGTAGGAAAAAACATTTCTCATTTTAATTCAAATTTCATTATGTCCCGAATTGTAAAAACAGAAAAACCTACACAAATAAGTTGTATGCATTTAGAAGCTAATGGAATTGTAGGTTTCCATCATGCTGTTATTCCACAATTACTCATTGTTGTAGATGGAGAAGGATGGGTTCGCGGTGATGATGAATTAAAAGTAAATATAAAAGCTAACGATGTAGTCTTTTGGGAAAAAGGTGAAGGACACGAAACAGCAACTGCCACTGGACTAACTGCAATTGTGATTGAGTCTGAAGAATTAACCCCTTCTAATTTTATGCCAATTGAACATAAATAAAAAAATCTTGTTCATCTAACAGATGGTTTAGTTCTATAAGAAGTATGGAAAATGATCAAACAATTTTATAAAAGAATCATTCAAATGAATATATTAAGAGCGTGTTTCGGTCAATCTTTTTTCAAAACACGCTCTTTCTTTTCGTTTACCAAGGTTTTTAATATCAATTTGATCAAACTTTATTTTAAAATACAATCAAAAAAATGGATAAGTTAGGTATAGCCGAACTTACCAAGGAGAAACATGTCCTTTTCCACCCACCATACCGCATAGATTCTGGATTCTCAAAGTCAGAAGGATTAGTCGCTTTTGGTGTGGGTAAATACACAACTTCAAATGAAATCAAAAAGGTAATGATTGGTCTTTTAAGAAGTATTAAAGCAACTTTTGAAGTGCTTGAAAAACACCTACCATTAAAAGAATTGACCAATTAAAAAAGAGGAGCCAAGTATGATTCCTCTTTACTTTGTATATTCTATTCACTTTTAGTCTACATAATGTGAATTCTAGGTAGCAAAAAAGCCTTTATACTGAGATTAAAGGCCTTTTTGCTACGTTTTAACTTTGTAAGTTCAATTATTTAAGACGAAAGCTATCAGTATGGGATTTTCCTTTATCCTTCCAAGTAACATGAACTTTATAAATATGCCCTTTCTTAGGCCCATCTCCACCATAAAATTCTGCAGAAAATGGGTATAATACCGTTTCTTCACCGTCTTCGGATTTTCCTTCTTCAAAATCTCCTACAGACATTAAAGTTTTATTATTATCTGTAAAAGTTATATCTTCTACAGTAACTTTATCTCCAGAATTTTGCTTAAGGGTGCCAGTCCAACCCTTTTCAACATATTGATCTTGATTTTTTTTATAAGTTGCTTTCCACATTCCGTTTTCGGATGTACCCCAGATTGAAATACTGTTGTAATACCAATATACTCCTCCACCCAAAAGTACAAAAATAATTAATAATTTTAAATAACTTTTCTTTTTCATGAAATTCCCCTTATATAACTTTTTATAACTATGTTTCTTTAATTTACCAGAAGTTATTAAAGCAAACTATCTTTTTTATAAAAATAAAGTATGAATATGATATGCAGAGCTAGTTTATCGGAAAATCATTTTAAGCATTTCCCGTTTTTATTGCAAAATTAGGGGAGGGTTTCATGGAGAGAAAAACGAGCATATACTGCCTATATGGGGGATAGATCCTGTGAATTTCTTAATGAACTAACGGGGCAGGTTAGTTCAACAAAATTCTGATTTAATCCCAAAAACTACGATTATAAATGTAGCTTGATTCGAGCTACTTTCTGTAGATTCCAAATATTAGTATGATACAGTAAATATAAGGAATTTATAGATATCATAACGAGGTGGGACGAGAAATGATAAAAGGTCTTTATGAGGCACATTTACCTGTAAGTAATCTTGAAAACTCAATAAAATTTTATAAAAAGTTAGATCTAGAAATTGCATATCAAAATGATAAATTAGCTTTCTTCTGGATTGAGAAAGGTAAAAGTTGGCTTGGTCTATGGGAAACAAACCAGGTAGAAATTCCATACCATCCTTCAATACGACATGTAGCCTTACAAATAGATATAGAGGATATGACATCAGCAAAAGATTGGTTAAATAGTAAAGGAATTGAAATTCGTACAGCCTTTGATTTAACTGAAGAACAACAACCTTTAGTTCTTGATAACAATCCACAAGCTCACGCAGCTATTTATTTTAATGACCCAGACGGAAATTCTCTTGAATTGATTGCTCCTTTAAGATTGGACTTTGAGGAATCCTTTGGAGAGATGTCATTAGAGGATTGGTATAGACGAAATGCTGATCACAACTAATTCCGTTCTGCTACAGTAAAAGATTTTTGAATTTAAAAAGGGGATTGCTGTGGCAATCCTTTTCTTTAGTGAACTAACGGGTGCTTTAGCTTAAGATCGGGGCTGTCTTTAAGGCAGCTTTTTGTTATGGAACTAACGGGGCAGGTTAGCTCAAGAACTAAGAACGAAAGTGAAACTTAAAATGCAAACAAACGTCTTAGTTACTGTAGTAGAAATCAATTAAAAAGTACCTGATATTTGTAGATAAGTCTTTTTGTAGCAATTGATAAGGGAAAGGAGTTATTTTTTTGAAGCAAGTAACTTTTTACATCCTCCTTATACTATTTTTAGCAGGATGTAGTAATGTTCCACACAATACAGGTTTAGAAAAGTCTATTTTTTCGATTGTAGAAGATAAAAATAATAGTGAGATAAGACTTAACTCATTGACGACTTTCGATTGGGAAAAGGCATTCATATTTACACCTTATAGTACCCAAGAAGGAATAGAAGAACAATTAGGTGTAAATTTTAATGACCCAAGTGATATCGACTGGAGAGACGATATATATCTATTAGTTTTCTTGAACGATGACAAGGTTGTTCAATATATTGAAGTAGATAGGCAGGGTGCTGATTTCACAATAGGAGAAAGGAAACATCTAACACCTTCTGATGATTTAATAACTATTGAAAGGTATTAAAATAAAATTCTCTCTTAAGGAGCTAAGATGCTTTGTTTCAATAAGGAGCTAGGCATTTTTAATTTGACTAATGAAGTAGATTGTGAAGGATTGTACTTAAACTAACGGGTGCTTTACTTCATTACCAGGAGCTATCAGCAGCTCCTTTTCTTATGCAACTATAGGGGCAGGATAGTTTAATAAGAAATCACACGGAAATAGGTTATTGGCACAAATAAAAAGCCCTGAAATAAATAGGGCTTTCTTATTTTTATAATAATCCTCTATATTTGGCTGCTGTTATTAACTCTTCAATATCCGCATCAGGGAGTTTCTTTCTTCCGGATAAATGATCAATAATTTCTTTATCAGTAAATTCTTTGGTTTTATCAGCCTTTTCTTCTCTCATATCTGGATCAAAAACACTACCAAAAGTAACCCCTTTAACAAAAGATTTAGCCGCATCTTTCAAAACATTTGTCTCTTTTTTATTCTCCATACTATCCCCTCCTATAATCTATACGAACAGACTGTATAAAAGTTCCGAATATAATACCTTTATAAGTATAACCTAAAAAAAGTATTGTATATAATATATAGTTTAGTTAAGATAATCAACTTCGGAAGGATCTTAATGAACTAACGGGTGCGTTAGCTGAAGATCGGAGCTGTTTTTAAGGCAGCTTTTTTGTATGAAAACACAATAGTAAAAAAGCCATGCTAAAATAAACCCTCCATATTCTCATTTTTTTGATGGGGGTAAATGTACTATGTCGTTATTTAACTGGTTATGCAGTTTGTTGTTCAGATGGAGCGATTGTATAGCCTTTCTTTTTTAGGTATTCGATCATTTTTAATTCTTTGTTATTTTGTTTTTCTTCAAGGTAATTTGAGCCTAGTTCATGATAAGGTTCTCCTGTTTTTAAGATGTTGTAAGCAATCGTTAATAGTAAATGAGCAGAAGCGATTCGTCCCTTCATTTTTCCTTGCCGTTTGGTAATCCTTTTTCGATGTGAAGCAATTCGATTATTTTGCCTTGATGTCGCTAATACACATTCTACGGCCATCGTTTTTAAAGCTTTATTTCCTTGTGTGGTTTTACTCGTTTTTTTTTACCAGCACTTTCGTAATTTCCAGGACTCACACCAGCCCAAGAGGCAAGATGTTTAGCTGACTTAAATACGGACATATCAACGCCCATCTCTGCAATAAAAGTAGCTGCGGCAGCTTTGTTCACACCAGGTATACCATCCAACAATTCTACTTCCTTATGATATGGGGACAGGAGTTGATCAATTTGTTTTTCCAATTCTTCTATGGCTTTTTCTAAATAACCCATATGCTCCCAATGGTAACGCAACATATCACGATGATGACGGCGAATACGACCATTAATTGCATGGGCAATGTCAGTAATACTTGCTTTTGTTCGCCAATCCACCATTTTTCGAAGACCATCGG
Organism: Bacillus sp. ISL-78; assembly: GCF_018613455.1. Taxonomy (NCBI): domain Bacteria; kingdom Bacillati; phylum Bacillota; class Bacilli; order Caryophanales; family Bacillaceae; genus Bacillus; species Bacillus sp. ISL-78. The sequence continues at coordinate 194 of NZ_JAGGQC010000040.1, read as the reverse complement.
TCTCTATTTTTTCACCGTTTAGAATGGCTTCAAGGATACGGCGTCCCGATACACCAAAAATGTCTGATAGAACGGATGTTAGCTTGATATTAGCATCTTGAAGAATTTTGTGAATGCGATTCTGCTCTGATGTGCGATGATGAATCAATTTTTTTCGATAACGAGTAAGATCTCGTAAATCACGAATATCCTCT
>NZ_JAGGQC010000039.1:0-21508 GCF_018613455.1 Bacillus sp. ISL-78 | reverse complement strand
GGGATGAGTATATTCCTTAAGGTCACCAACTTCTGAAAAGAAGCCGGCAACAGTGTCTCTACCAACACCTTTTATCGCTAACATTTGTGGTACACCTGGTATTTCATCAAGTAAACAATCTATTTTTGTATCTAATTCTTCGAATTTTAAGTAGATTAATTCATATTTAGCCAGAAGCGTTTTCAGCTCCAGTTTTGCCATTTCGGAGCCTTGTCGAAGTCCGATGGACTTACTGGCTGCTTGCTTTAACTTACGAATTTTGCTTAGACCTACACTTCGGGTCACGGTTTTTCTTAAGTGGGCTAACAGTTCGTGTTCAGTGAAATTTACTATTTCATGTGGTAAAGCATAGAGCTTTAAGAATTGTAATGCTGCTTTTCCCTCCCACTTCTTAAATACCGTTAGAAATTCTGGAAAGTACCGATCAATCCAGTTATGGACTTGCCCTTGGACCGTCTGAAGATCCTCTGTTAAAAGATCACGAATTTTCTTCGCCACCCGTAGTTCGGCATAAACTCCTTGTGGTATCGTAGGTTCGGCGTATCTTCCGTCTTTGACCAACTGGGCAATGACTTTAACATCTTTCACATCATTTTTAGTAGGAGAATTATCATCAAGCTCCTTGCTTTTCTTGACGTGCAAAGGGTTTACAGCTACAAACTTAATTTCATTTTCTTTTAACATATGAGCTAGGTTGAACCAATAATGCCCTGTCGGTTCCATCCCAACCATCACATTCTCCATACATTGTTCTTTCTTGATTTCCATAATCCAATTAAGAAAATGCTCGAATCCCTCTTTTGTATTCTCAAAATAACAAGGTGATCCAAACTCCATTCTTCTAAAGTCCTGAGCACGTGCCACATGCTTGAATTTAGCAATATCCACCCCTACAATAAGGGTTTGAGAGGTAATTTGAGCAATTTTCTTATTTTGGTTATAATTCATTTTAAAGCCTCCTGGTATTTGAGTTTTGTCCTTTTCGTTGCCGAGCTTCAGGACTCTCTCATTCTACCAAGAGGTTATTTTTTCGTTCAAACCTCATTTTCAGTTATTACAGGAATGCTGCCCCTTTTGTTGAAGTAAACACAAGCGATACTGTACATCTTAAACGCACAGTGAATGACGTTTGCTTTCACAATATGACTGTATGGATATGTGTAGTACAGTCTCTCGGTTTATACGTACTGCGTAACATCCCTTTAAGGTTTATTAACTGTACATAATTAACTTCCACATCTATCCTCTTCTTCTAATAAACCTCCATAAAATGTTGTGGTTTAGGATGTTATTGTTGTATGAGGAGGTTTAAATATGTTAAATACACCTATTAAGCCGATGCTTTTACAACCAGCTACAGAAATCCCCAAAAGCAATAAGTATATTCACCAATTAAAATTAGATGGTCACAGGGCTTTATTTCACTACGATAGAGGAAATATAAAAATTTTCACCAGACACCTAAATGAAGTCACCTATAAATACATTGAGCTACAAGGTATCAAATTGCCTGTAACGACTTGTATTTTAGATGGAGAAATGATTTGCTTTGACGGAAAAGAAAACCCTCCAAAACCTTGTTTCGACAGTTTAATGGTACGTTTTCAAATGTCTAATCAGGAAAAAATCAAAGAAATAAAAGACCTGTTACCTGTTCATTTTTCTTCATTTGATATTTTGTATTTGAATGGTGAATCTCTTATAAACAAACCTTTATCTGAACGCTTAGATACCTTAAGCACCATTGTAGAAAACACTCCGTTTATATCTACTTGTCCTACTTATTCAGACGGTGATGAACTTTATAACAGAGTAGAGGATTTAGGACTGGAAGGTGTGGTTTCTAAGAATTTAAGTAGACCTTATACATTGGATTCAAGACCACAAGACGTATTTCTCAAAATAAAGAACTATCAATATGATTCGGTAAAAATAGGAGCAATTCGTAAGAAAAAATTTGGTTGGTTAATGTTAGATCAGGATAATCAATACAAAGGTATATTGGAATTTGTTCCTCCAAAAGAAAGAAAAGCCTTTTACGAAATATCTAAGCAGCTAATCACTAACGAGGATGAAAACTATTTTTATCTTGATCCATTAATAAAGTGTGAAGTGAAATTCCAATGCTTGTCTAAAAAGGGACTTATGAGAAGCGCAAGTTTTCAAAAATTTATCATTTAGAAATGCTGTCCATATTTTTTGTACAGCATTTCATTTTTTTGTCCAAGAGTACAACCTCTTTTATGCACAATTTACATTCACAGTTTGTGTCTTATACGACATAAAAGACATGTTCGCCTTTTGCAACTATCCTGCCCCTATAGTTGCATAAAGAAAAAGCTGCCTTGAAGACAGCACCGATCTTCAGCTAACGCACCTGTTAGTGGATTTGAGTCAATATTTTGGACACTAAAAAGTTAAATCTTAAGCTGTATTTCTAATTCGGTCTTCAATGGCTTGTGGGGTTTGATAGCCCAAGCTGCTGTGAATTCTTTTTCGGTTATACCAACCTTCAATAAATTGGAACATCGCTAATTTAGCTGTTTGATAGTCTAGATATTGTACGTGGTTGACTTCTTCCTTCTTTAATAGGGCATGAAAGGATTCAATACAGGCATTATCGTACGGGCAACCTTTCTGACTAAAGGATTGCTTACTATGATGGCTTTGGATATGTTGAGTAAACTCACTGCTTGTATATTGTGAGCCAAGATCGGTATGAAAAACTAAGCCCTCCGAGGGCTTTTGTGATAGGTGTGCGTTATTGAAAGCTTTTATGACCAGTTCTGTCGTCATTGAACGAGAAAATGAATACCCTACTATTTTCTTTGAATGAAGGTCCAATACCGAAGCTAAATAACACCATCCGTCTTTTAACGTGTGGATATACGTAATATCTGCTACCCATTTCTCATTAATGGTCTGAGTAGTGAAGTCTCGTTTTAGCAAATTATCCAATTGAATAACCTTTTCTTTAGATGGATAGGGACGGTATTTTTTCTTAGTAATAGAACGAATTCTCGCCTTGCTCATTAAACGTTGACACGCTTAAGACTTAGGGGAAACCCTTTGGTTAATAAGCTTTCATGAATCTTTGGAGCCCCATATCGTCCCTTGCTTTCCAGGTAAATAAGATGAATTTCCTTCGTTAGTTCTTGGTTTTCCTGTTCGCGATTTGATACGACTATTTGAAGGGACTGATAATGGCTGCTTCTTGGGATTTCTAGTATTTCACACATCTTCTGTACGGGATATTGTTTCTTGTGTTCCTCAATAAATTCGGTAAGATCTGTCTCGGTTATTTTTTCGCGAATATGGCCATAGCCTTTTTTAAGATTTCAACTTCTTGCTTTAACCGAAGGTTTTCCTTCTGTATGGCGGCTAATTCCTTTGGAGTCATAGACTCTTCCCCTAAACCGATAGGGGTAAATTCCTTAACCCATTTATAAATGGTAACTTCTGATACGCCATATTCGCTGCTTAATTCTTTGACCGAATTACCCGAGTGATAAAGATCTACAATAGTCTTCTTGAATTCATTATTATATTTTTTACCTGTATTCTTACGTTCCAAGACGGACACATCCTCTCAAAAATCATTGTAAGGACTTAACTAAAATGTGTCCATGAAACTATACTAACTCCATTAAGTCCCATTTTCCTTAATTAAATCACGTTCTGATCTTATTTGTTCTTCTAAAAGATAATCCTCTAGCTTCCCATATCTTGAAGCTTGTGTTAATGATAGGCCAAACCCTTCAACGAGTATTTGTGGTCCAAAATTGCTTGCTATCATACTAAAACATGTAATTCTTAGAGACTTAGGTGTAAAACCACAAAAAGCCTTTACATTTCTTGCAATGAAGGCGGTATTGATTGGACTATCCTTATATACCTCTGATAAACTCGAACTTAAAATTAAAAAAGGGGCATAGTTCAGCTGCTATCCTTATGACCTTTTGTTCTTTTAATCTCTTAATTACAGTATTCGACTCATTCGGTATGGCGGCGGTAGCCGTAAATGGAACAGGAACTTACGGAATGTAGGCGAAGCATAAGCCGTACAGTTCGTCGTTATCGAATCATTAATATATATTATGTAACCCTGAAGGAAAAATTAAATGCAACCCTCATGTTAAGAGAAGCCTCCTTAACCACCTTCGTAACCATAGCCACATACGCCGGAACAACCGGCACAACTACATCCAACAATGATTAAAAGTATAAACAAAACGACAATAAAGACGAAACCTCCACCAAATCCAAACGGACGTAATTTGATGTGAAGAAACTTCCAACGATGTTTTTTGAATAACTTTCGGTTTGGGATTCAAATTCTTCGAAAAAAGGGTTTGAAGATGACATCCCCTTCCTCCTCTCTTCGGGGTCTTTTGGGAATGTAAAATTCAGAGCATTATATCCTCTTTTGGCGGATTATGTTTTTATTCGTTAAGTTGAACGATCTTGACGCACATCTCATGCGAGATAAAATAGAAAACTAGATAAGTTACAAAGACACAATCTATAACTTGACTTATTAAGCCGGTACAGCAGTCCCTTTCGGTCTCATAATTGCGAAGGAGATTATATAGGAAGAGATTCTTCAAAAAGATGAAGCAATAAAATGGTTTGTACGATTAACAGACAATCTTAGCAGGAAACTTGAAGCTTGGTCCATACGGTGAAGACCCCTTCTGGCATGTAAAACTATAGCCTTGCTTCAGGCTTCGCTGATACAATACGCGATTTTTCTGTTGGTGCCTAATAAACAGTACAGTCTCATATCATCATCGCTTTAGAGTGCATGACCATGGGTTTACGTTGGGCATAGAACCATTAATGTACAACTCCACTCTTGACCTGAATAATTTACCCAGTCTTTTTGTTGTACTCTGAATAATGTATAAAAGCAGTTAAAATCAATCAATGAACGGAGGGAGTAAAATGAGTTCAAAACAACATAAAGATACTGACAATGTAGAGAATGAAGCTGAACTGAGGAGTACAAACACTGCTAGTATTACTGACAGTGGAAACTCCAAAAATAATATAAATATTAATGCTAAATCTAATTCAAATGTAAATTCAGTGGCTAAAGCTGAAGCTGAGCAAGAACAAGAGCAAGAAATAGAAGATGAAGGCGAAGAGGGCTTTTAATAGCTTGTGTGATGAATGGAAAAATAAAATGAAAAAATGGAGGAAATAAAATGAGTTCAAAACACTATAAAGATACTCACGATAAAAAAAACAAGAATGAGGAAGAAAATGAAATCGAACTAAAAAGTCAGAATATTGCTCATGTTACCAACAGTGGAAACTCCACAAATGATATTAAAGTTTTTTCTAAATCTAATTCAAAGGTGCATTCAACTGCTGAAGCTGAAACTGAGCAAGAACAAGAGCAAGAAATAGAATTTTAAAAGAGGGGATATTTGCTGAATGAAAAAGAAAAAGAGCAAGCGTTCTTCTGAGAAGTCAGGAGATTTGACACAAGCGCAAATCACCCAAAGCGGTAATTCGGATGTTAATGTCCATATAAAAATTAATGTGGATGTAAAGCCGATTGCATTTGCCGTTCTATATTCATTATTAGCCAAAGAGCAACTAACAAAAGATGAATTTGAATTAGCACTTAAGAAATTAGATGAGTATTAACCGTTATATATCTCATTCAAAAAAACACTTAAATAGATTTTTGTTATGTTTACTAACTCTTCAGTGGTTTACCTCATAACCTAGACGGCATAATACCTAAATATCAACTCATGTGGGCGGCCTTTAGGGATTTTCATGTCGTCATTGTTTTATTAATTATCATTAAGTGAACGACCCGTTTTTAGTTGAACCTAGTTACGCTAATAACTAGGTGATATGAAAGATTGGAGTTTAAAATAACAATAGAAATGAGAAAGGAAGAGAGATGAGGTGCAAAAGACAATTGGAATACTTGGTGGAATGGGTCCCTATGCAACATTAGATTTGTTCCATAAAATTATTTTGAATACTCCAGCCCAAATAGATCAAGACCATCTTCAAATAATCATTTACAATAACCCTAAAATCCCTCCGCGAATACAGGATGTCAATCAATCCTCTACAAGTCCCTTACCCGAATTAATCAAATCGGCCATTACTCTAGAACAAGCTGGTGCAGATTTCATCATTATGCCCTGCCATACAGCGCATATATGGATCAATGAAGTAAAAAAGGCTATTAATATACCGTTTTACAGCATGATTAAAAACACTGTACAGGCAACAATACGTGAATATGAAAGTCTAGTGAAAAAAAAAATACTCCTACTTGCAACAGAAACAACTATTAATACTCGATTATATCAAAGTGCATTTGAAAATAGCCCATTTGAAACAATCATACCTGATGAAAAGGAACAAGAAGTAGTAGATAACGCCATTAAGAATGTTAAAGGAGGGAAGCTAAAGAATAATCAATATATTTATGAACTAAATCAAATTATAAATCATTATAACGAAAAGGGAATTTCAATGCTTATAGGCTGTTGCACGGAAGTTCCGCTTATGTTTCCTTATTTTAATAGGGTTATGAAAATGATTGACCCTACTTTAATGTTAGCCATAATGGCAATAAAAAAAATGGAATAAATAAAATTTACTTTTCATTTAGTTATAGATAAATATTCAAAGAGTTTTTATTAGTTTTTATGGAATTTTTAATAAAACTGATTGTATGTAATTTTCCAAAATCAAAAATGGAGGTAAAAATATGAATCCACTTATTTTAAAGGTTCCTACTATTGCAATTACAGGTAGTTCTGGAAAAACAACTACAAGAGAAATGATATCCTCAATCTTAGAACAGAAATGGAAAATTTTGAAAAATATAGGTAATAAAAATTTACCAATTCACACACAAAAAATAGCTGAAAGTTATAACCCCTCTGTCCAGGCGATCCTCTTAGAGTTAGGGATGGGAAAACAAGGGGCTGGAGAGAAACATTGTAATTTCATTCAACCCAATGTCTCCGTCATCACAAATATCGGATCAGCTCATTACGGAAACCTTGGAAATAGCATTGCATCAACGGCTAAATATAAATCTGCATTAATTAAGAATATGAAACTTGATGGGTTATTACTTATTAACAAGGATGACGAAAACTCAAAATTGTTAGATATAAGTACATTTAAGGGACAAATCATTACAGTGGGAATTAAAAATAAGGCAACTTATCAAGCGGGAGAAATAAAGTATGTGAAAAAGGGGATGAAATTTCAAGTTACACTTGATAATAAAAAGGAAGAATTCTTTATTCCTACATTTGGTAATCATAATATTCTTAATACTTTATTTGCTATTGCAATTGCTCATCACTTTAAATTCACTACATCTGAGATTAGAGCAGGATTAGAAAATTATAAAGTACCAAATAAGAGATTGAATTTTATTGAATTAAGTAACCAATCACTCTTAATAGATGACACAGTAAATGCTAATCCTCAATCTGTAAAAGCGGCTATAGATGTACTAGCCGAAATAGGTAAAGAGAAGAAAAAGATTGTTGTACTAGGAAGTATGCTCGAATTAGGTGAGTACTCGGTTAAAGGCCATAAGGATATCGGGCATTACTTAGCTGATAATAAGGTTGATGCAATTTATACGTATGGACAGGGTGCAAAATTTATTCGTGAAGGTGCTATTAATGCAGGATACGATGAGAAAAGGGTTCAACATTTTAAAAACCGGGAGGATTTACACAGAGAGTTAAAAAATTGCATAGAAAAGATTAGTGTAATACTCGTAAAAGGGTCAAGCCTAATGAACATGAACAAGACAGTCAAATATATAAAAGATCGATTTTTCTACTCAATTGTACTAGATAACGAGATAGACGAAAACTTTATTTATATGAGTGATAAAACGTTCAAGGAAACAGGTATCGAGTCCAACCATCTCACACTTCATTTTGGTACGTTAACAAAAAAATTCATGATTAAATTTGACGACAATTTAAAATTAAGCGAAATTATCATTCCTCAAAAACTAACGAAAGAAGTGCTAATTCCTAAGTTACCATATGATTATTATCTAGAGGATGACCAGTTATTCTTAGGTCCTGTTATAGGTATGCTCGTTTATCCAAGATACTTCGAAGATCCTAAACAACAAATTTTACGTTTTTCTAATTTTGAAAAAATAAGGGGACTTATTTTTCTTTTCAGGCCCGACTCAATTAATATGACCAATAAAACCATTTCAGGCTATTATTATAATCCTGAAACCAAATCATTTATATTAGGGACTTTTCCATACCCTTCTGTGATCTTTAATCGAATTCCTTTAAGGGAAAAGAGATATCAACATCTTATTGAACATATACAAGGAAACTTGTTTAATTACCCTTATGGGAACACAAATAAATGGGATTTTTGGGTTCACATGTCTAAACAACCTATTATAAAGAAACATTTACCTAGGACAAAAGAATATCAAAACGTGAACAGTGTATTAAAGGCATTTCAAACATGTGAAGCAGTTTATTTAAAACCAGCTACAATGGCTGGAGGAAATGGGATTTTTCATGTAAAAAAAGCCAGTGAGGGCTATTTATGGTCAGATGGATTCGGGAATAAATTTCCCATTAAATCAAAAGAAGAGTTTATCCAAACTCTTCAAAAGAATTTAATAAAAAATAAAAAGTATCTCATCCAAGAGGAAATTCCTTCTTTTAATAAGGAAAAAAATAAAATAGATTTTAGAGTATATCTTCAAAAAGATTATACAAAAAAATGGAAGTATTCAGGTATGGAAACAAAAGTTGGTCAAAAGGATAGTATAATTTCAAACTCAAAAAATAGGGAAAGAGTCATCCCGGGTGAAACTGCCTTAAAGGAAATCTATAATTTAAATGAAGATCAAACAAAACAAAAGGTAGAGGAAATTACTCAACTATGCATTCGAGCATTGAAGGTCATGGAAAAAAAAGGGTATAAACTAGGCGATGCTGCTGTGGATTTGGTAATTGATAAAAATAAAAAAGTCTGGTTATTAGAAGTTCAGCTAAATTATGCTGCAGAAATAAAAGCAAACAGAACAGAAGATGAACAAAGGATTCTCCCCTTAATACTCCCCACACCTTTTGAGTATGCAAAATCCCTTTCAGGATTTTAATACTATTATCATAGAATATTAAAAGAAGTAACGACCATCACATTTTTTAGCTATATGCCCTTACGATAAAATGCTCCTCTCCGTTTCAATAGGTAGAAAATTAAAGATATGCCCATTCTATTTCACTTTACTCAGTCCACTGCCTTTCGTCCATGAGAAAGAAGCTACTTTAATAGCTGGAACAAGTTGCTATTTAATTGTTTCCCAAGGACGCTTGCGCTTTTATAAAAAAACGATTGCTTGAATACATTACCAAAAATCATTTATAACATAAGGCAAACGGGGTGAAGAGGAGAAAATGTTTACGTTGCCTTGGACTATCCAAGCTTGGTAAAAAAGTATCCAGTTTGATCCGGTATATCTAGGAAACCCCTGATTCCCTTCTTACCTTTTAAGGTATAAGGGTTTTAAAGTCCGGAAACCTAATGAATTAGAATGCCTTCGATAGAAGACTAAGGCCTAGTTTTAAGTTTCATTTATTGTGTTTAGAACCAAACGACTATCCTAGGAATGTGGACAGGAATACCAAGCAGAAATTAATATTTTACAACTGTAATCTTGAAACTCTAGAAATTGTAAAAATATTAAATTAGTTTGGTTATTTATTGTGAATAGAATGATAAATTATCTATTAAGGAGAAAATTATGGAAAAATTTAAATCTACTAAAGATACAGAGAGTTTAATTATTGCTATTACAGGAAGTGCAGGGAAAACAACAACGAAAGAAATGATAGCATCGATTTTAAAGCGGCGAGGCAGGATATTCAAAACCAGATATAATTTAAACCTGTATGAACATACCGCTATTTACGCAGAACATATAAAACCCATTCATTATGCAGCTGTTTTGGAATACGCAGTACAAGACCCAGGTGATATTGTCAAGCACTGTCAAGCGATTCAACCACATATCGGAGTCATTACCAATATTGGCTCTGCTCATATCGGAAGGTTTGGAGGGTCCGTTTCAGAGCTAGCAAAAGCAAAAGGAGAACTTATCAAGGGAATTGATCCGAATGGAATGTTAGTTCTAAATGTAGACGATAAACGTTCCAAGCTACTTCAAACAAACACCTTTAGGGGGAAAATCATATCAGTAGGCATAACCAATTCAGCTGATTACCGTGCCTATAATATACAATATAATGATAAAGGCATGTCTTTTGAAATTAAGATAGATGCAGGAAAACAAATATTCCAGATACCTATTTATGGTACACATAACATCTATAATGCACTATCAGCAATTGCTGTCTCCCATCATTTAGGTTTTACAATCGAAGAAATGAAAAACGGACTTAAAACATTTAAACGACCGCATCGTAGGTTAACAGTTCATTCACTTCCGCAAGGGATTCGGCTTATTGATGATAGTTTTAGTTCAAATCCTCATGCACTTAAAGCAGCAATCGATGTCCTAAACCATATAGGAAACAACCATAAGGTAGCAGTTTTGGGCTCCATGATGGAGTTAGGAAATTACTCGGTTGCTGGGCATCGTGAGGTTGGGGAATATTTAAAAATGAAAGGGATCGATTATATATATACGTATGGAGCGGAAGCCGTTGAAATAGGAAAAGGAGCAATCGCCTCTGGTTTTTCACCCAATAAAATTATTCACTTTTCAACGAAAGATGAGTTGCATCGTTATTTAGTGAATCATATCCAACCTGGAACAACAATATTAATCAAGGGATCACATGCTTTAAGTATGGATCAAACGGTTGATTTTTTAAGACGTAGCTTCAAAGTATAAACTACTATCCATATTAAAATTAAAAAACTTTACTTTCTCTACCCCCTTCTCTAGTAAGCTATTGATAATCCACGATTACAATCTGCCCATATTTCGTCCGTAGAAATTTCATTGTCGGCGTATTCCTACATTTATAAGAGTTTATTCCTTAAAATATAGTTTCCGTGTATTGCTAAATAGTAAAAGTTCACATAAAAAAGGTGGACTTTTTATTACTCCGATTTTCCCCTGAAAAGAGTGTTTTACTATATATGGACAATTCAGTTTAATTAATGCTAAGAGGTTTAGCTTCGTTATCTTTTTCTTTTTTAGGGGATGTGATGCTTGAAAAGCTGTTCGTAAAAGCACACTTAACGAAAAATAAAGCCTGTATCCAATTCGAGGATCAGGCTACTTTTCTACTTATAATCAGTATTATGTAAACTAATGGATCCTTAGGTTTAGTTCCTGAAGAATTTATTCCTTGTTCTGATCAAAGCAAACTAATTTTAATAAGTTGAAGCCTCACCTATCTTTGACCCACTTTCAATAATCAAATCTATGTAAACTAACAATAAATGAAATCCATTAAGACTGGCCCTCTAATAAAAGAAAGAACTAAAATATTAATTTATAGTTCCTCCTTTAATAGGATTTAAATTTGAGTTAGTTCATAATCGAGAGGGGCTCGACCAGTATCATGAAATTCTATAAAGCTCTTTTTCCTATTTAACAGATTTGCAATATCACCATTTATCGAACTATGAGTAATACTACTAATATAATACTCCATATGTTCATTTACTTTAACATTTCCTACAAAGATTGGTGATCCTTTTTGATCTTGAAAATAAACTAAAGATTGACGTGATTCGATTTGAGCAAATAACTTTGAAAGTGACGATGGAGTTTTGAAACTTTTCTTTTTTGATTGTAACCATTTTAATTTCCAAACAAATTTAGAATTCTTTGTTTTATTTATTACTTTAAAGGGAATATTTTCAGCACTATTAATATTGATTTGTTCTATATTTAACTTAATGTATAGAGTTTTTTTATCGTTCGATTTTAATACCCATAATATTTTAAAGTCGTTTAAAGGGATGTTTTGCGAATAACGAACTTTGAAATCTTTATCCTCTGATAAAAAGGAAATTTTTGGTATAAGGAAATTTTTATAAAAATCATAGTTATTTATTCGCTTATCGTCTAATAAAACTTGCTCTACTGCAGTAATTGAACAACCGTTATTCTTTATTGGGATTGGTACTCTCTTTCTTACATAAGCAAAAATACTCGGAAATGAGAGAAGAATTAATGAAAGTAACAAAGTGGATGCTATAATAGTTATATCATCTGTCAATGTATTGGGACTTTCGGGATTATCATTTAAAGTATATCCTACACAGACTAACACCCATAATACAAATAAACAATATGAAACCCAACGGAAAACTAGTAACGTCCATTTAAAAATCAATGAGTTGCCACCAACATACAGCATTTTTTTAAATTCCAACGATATTTCTTCTTCTGTTATTTTTCCTTTTATAAGTTTTTCACGTAATTCCCAAAAAATTTCGTTTGACCTTTCCGCGGACTTGTCATAGAATTGTGCAAATATTATTGTAGTTAACGGTAAGATAGCTCCAATTACTGCTGAAATACCTGCTAAATATGTGTAGCTATTATTAGTTGCGCCAATAAAAAGGTTGGCAATATCATCAATAATTTTTCATTTCCCCTAAAATTAATTATTTTTTTCACTCATCTCAAGTAATTGGATATTTAAATTCATTATGTTCTCGATAATCTCGATATTGCTAGTCATATTAAATGTCGTTAGACCTGTTTTGTAGATTTTAACTAGAGTTGGCCAAGATTGACTTTTGTCGGTAGTTGTAAACGAAACTCCTATTATAGGATCAATTTCAAAGTATTGTATATTTTCATTATTAAATCCATATAGTTCTTTAACATTAATATTGGCAATATTCATTTTGACATGTTTTTGATCTTTTATAAACTCACCAAATTTTAATGCATTAATAACAGAGGATGTAAAACAAATGATACGCCTAGCATCATATATATATATAAGAAAGTTGTAATTATAGAGGAATAAGTTCTTTTTCCCCCAACAGAATTCTCCGTATCTATCCTTGTTAATGTCTAACTTATGTGTAACATCAAACTGGGATTTTTCATCACCTGACCATGGAAAGGAATTGAATCCGTGATCACCTTCTAAAATATAATAAGCATTTACTAGGTTCATTTTTATCACCTACAATCTATAGGTTGTATTAAAGTAACCTTCTACAGCATCTTTAGCTTCTTGGTTCGTTATAATTCCACATAATTGTTCTTTAATATTTATTAACACATTTGCAAATAATTCTTGGTTATTAACTTCCATTCTGGGCAGATTTGCATTTATTAATGCTAATGTGTTCTGCACCGTATTTTGATCAATTGCATTGTTAATAATTTGTTCAATTTCCAAACAAGCATCCTGAACCGTCAGCGTTCCTGGAGTTTGTAAGCTAATAAAGGAAACCTTTAAATCGGTCCTAAAATCGAAATGAACCTCAGCAATTAAATCGGCTTGTCCGTGATGATTCAAATGTATAATATCTAAAAGAAAGTTTGTAATACAATCCCCTCTATATACCCTATGTACAACATCTGAATCCTGTAACAGGTTTGTACCCCCTAGCCTTGCTCTTTTTACTCTAGGTGCCTGTTCATTATTAAAGGAAATTGATAGAATGTCATTTACAATATAATTATTACTACTCAGCTCTTGAAGTATTAAATATAGAGATAACAAAGATAGCGGATCGAAATCAGTAACACCTATTAAATTAGGAATTTGCCGGACATTATCCTTTACCTTAACTTCATAAATTGAAAATGAATTAATAGATTCATTAATAGCTTTAACCAGAGTATTTGCTGCCTTATTGTATCCAGTGTTAATTAATATCTTCTGCTTTGAAAAATCAAAGTAAATGGGTATTTGGCCACTGTGATTAATATTTTCACTTCTAATGTCATTACCTATATCCCGTTGGTACTCTCTATAACGACATTTTATTTTGATTGTTTGACCAACATCATCTACATTAACATGGTCAGCATCAAAATTAAACATGTCTCGTTCAATCGTATTTTCAAACAAATCATTAATAACCTCAGAGAAACGATCAAAATCAAGATTTTGATTTATATCTGAATTATAAATAATAAATGCATCACCGAGTGAATATCTGTCATGAAGTAAATCTACTATATCCGTAAAAACATTTTGTTCCATTAGTGGATTTTCTTGCACAAAGTTAATTATTATCTCTAAGCACTGGTTACTATCTTCATTAAATTCATATTGTGTATTGTGTTCTGTTGCAAAGTATTCCTGGATTGCACTTAAACGCTTTTTCTTACCAAAAGAAATTTTCGCTCTGTATATACGTACAAACTGTTCAATTGTAACCATATCTATACCCCCTACTCCATTTTCTTCTATTTTACTTAATAATCACCAAAATTGATATAACATTTTCCCTACTTTTTCCATTTAAACATAGTAATTCTATTTCAAATACAATTTTCCTTCTACAACTAAGCTGAGGGAGATTCGAAAATAACATCAAACATAAGTCGTAAGATTTTAAGTATATAATAATAAAATAAGTACCATTAATAACCTTTGCTTCCATTGAGCAAAAGCTGTTTTTTACGAGTGTCTTCTATTATATAGTGATCTTTTTAAAGTCTTTTTCATATTCCTTAACCAACTTATAAAAAGTCGTCTTTTTAACTCCTAATTCTCCCATCGCTTTAACGGCTGTCATCTCTCCTGCTTTCCATAAATCATAGATTTCTTTAAACTCTTCTGTTACTTGGGATTTCGGCCGGCCGAAGGGCACACCGTTTTGCAAAGCAACATCAATTCCTTCACGCTGCCGTTTTCGAATTCGGTCCCTTTCTTCTTCAGCCATCCAGGAAAGGATTTGTAAAACAAGATCTGCGATGAAGGTCCCTAAACTATCCTTAAATTGAGTAGTGTCCAACAACGGCATATCCATGACCACGATATCTGCTTGGATATTTTTCGTGATGTCATTCCATTCTTGTAGAATTTCTTCCTTGTTCCGGCCAAAACGATCGAGTGAATGAATATATAGGACATCCCCTTTCCGGATCATACGTTTTAACAATTGATATTGAGCCCGGTCAAAGTTTTTCCCACTTTGTTTATCTAGGAAGATATCTCGTTCATCTAATCCTTTTTCTTTCATGGCCTGAAGTTGACGCCCTTCATTTTGATCTTTGCTACTAACTCTTATGTATCCGAATTTCCGAACTTCCATCTTTTTACTCCTTTATCTACTTACTTTCCTATTATTCTACCAAAATCGTTCGTAAAAGTGTATGCAAAATCTTGAACGTTCATAAAGTGTTTTTCAACTTTAACGAACGTGAAAATGAGTTGATTTTATAAAAAAAAGAACCGTTCGTAAAAGTGTACTTTTACGAACAGAATTAAAACAAACGAATATTTATAATTTTATTTCTTAGTATCATCCTCGTTTTCGATCAAAGATCCAATAAGTAACTAATTTGAGATTTTTACTTTTTAATGTGTTTAATTTTTGGCAAAGCAGACCCCTCCATTCAGTGAATGGAGGGGTCTGCTTTTCTTTATTTAATAATTTTATTTGTGCCCCAGCTATGAAGTATATCTTCATAGCTGGGGCCAGATTTTTTTATCTTATAGTTAGAAATCTTATTTTTAAGCATCGCACTTATTTATAATAAGGCAAATAGACTATTCCTATAACATTATAGTTAAGAATATGAACATTGGAATGGAAATTCCAATTTCCAATACTAAAGTCCGGACTGTCAACTTAATATACACCTTTACCACCTTCAGCTGCCCCAGCAGTAAATATATTTATGAGAAAATACTTATAAATATTCCTACTTTATTATGAAAGACTACGCCTAGGATCTTCTGTGAGCTCATGTCTTATGCAACTAACGCACTCGTTAGTTCTATAAGAAAAGCGATTCTTATTAAAGAATCGCTCCCGATTGTTGAAGAGGGTTTTAGAAATTTAATATGAAATTACCTTTTGAATCTGATCATTAATATTTACATTCACGGGCATTTTTTTTCAAGAATCATCTTCACTGCTTCACTAACCGTCTCATCGACATATGCTGTTTCTTTTTTGACATCTTCATGGGCATGCGACAATCGCAAAGCTGTTTGGTGTTAGTTTAAACATAGGGATGTCATTAAAAGAGTCACCAATGCATGCGATTTCTTCGGGATTGAGTTGCAAGTGTTTTAAAAGGATTAATAAGGCATTTCCTTTACTGATGTTTTTCGGCATAATGTCCAGACAGCCTTCTTCAGAAACGAATGTATCCACATCTTCATTCCTGGGGTATGTCCTGGCTACTTCATATATGTTGAGTTTTGATAACGTTCTAAAAAAAGGTTCATACTATAGGAAACAACAAATACCGAGGTGGGTTTTATGCATAATTCATGGATTTATCAGCATTTCATCAATACTTGGTTATTTCCTCTGGTATTGGTAGGTGTATTAATAATACTATTTGCTATCCTTTATAAAAAAAATACCCTAAAAGAAAATGTCCCTAAAAAATAGTCTTTTAAAAGTACTGTCTAAAAGAAATGCATTTACTCCATTTAGGACGTCCGATAAGTAAATGTGAGTTCGTGAACGTGCTCAAACTGTTTTGGTACTTAAACTGACTCCGATCACTTTATTTTTTATGTTCCTTATTAACAATTATCTAAACTTGATTTGTATAAACATACTAAAAGATGTAGGTTTTATTATACGAATCCTGAGTAATGTAAATAAAGGTTATGTTATACGGCCGTTATTGGGTGTAATATGCATCATATGAAGGGAGAATAAGTATCTGATTACATACTGGATCATTTTATTGGCTATCGCGGTAGGGATTGTTTTTATTGCAGAAAAAATGAACCAACCGTATCCTACATTTCTTGTTATTGTTGGATTGATAATAGGCATTCTACCTATTCCCGGTTTATCTGAGGTCAAGAGTTATGCTGCAACTGATACTGTATTCCAAACTACAGTCATTTTAATCTTTTTATCAGCTCTATTAGGAGATGCGTCGCTTAAACTTCCGATTGATGAACTAAACCGGAATAAGAAGCCTATCCTATTGTTATCGTTTGTTGGAACATTCTTAACGTTTTTAATCGTTTCTTTTCTAATGTATTTTCTACTGAACCTTTCTCTACAACAAGCACTAATCTTCGGAGCATTGATGGCAGCCACCGATCCTGTTTCAGTCCTTAGTATTTTTAAAGCTATGGGCCTGAATAAACGGTTAACCATTATTGTTGAAGGAGAAAGTTTAGCGAATGATGGAGTAGCCGTTGTATTATTTAAAATTGCACTTGTGACCACTGTTTTAAGTCTAACAGGCACTTTTGAGGCTTTAATTGAGTTCATACAAGTAGTTATTGGAGGTATCCTTATCGGTGGAGTATGCGGATTTATTGCTTCCCGTATTACATCCAAAATCGACAATTATTTGGTGGAAATCGGACTTTCCATGGTTCTCTTTTACGGTGCTTTTGATCTTGGGGAACATTTTCATGTTTCAGGGGTGATCGCAGTCGTGACAGCTGGTTTAATCCTCGGGACATATGGGAAAAATATCGGGATGTCTGACCTGACACATGAAAAAATGGATTCCTTTTGGGAAATTGTTGCCTTCCTTTCGAATGCACTCATTTTCTTATTGGTAGGGTTAGAAGTCAGTAGTATTAATTTTTTAGATAAAGGATGGTTGATTATTGGGAGTATTCTAATCGTACTCTCGGCTCGATTTGTTGCCGTGTATGTCAGTCTAGCTTTTGATAAAAACATTCCTACTTCCTGGAAGCATGTAATTGCCTGGGGAGGATTAAAAGGGTCTCTTTCTATTGCTCTTATATTAAGTGTTACACCGGAGTTTGAAGGGCGAGAGCTGCTATTAGCGATAACGTTCAGCAATGTTGTATTTTCTCTATTAGTTCAGGGAACGACACTCAAAAAAGTAGTCGCTTTAGTCGGCGTGAAATAAGTATCTTTTTTGATAAAAAGAAAAGAAAGGACATGGTTATGTTATTTTTTGGTGCTGTAGATCTATCCATGAAATTAACTCCAGAATTTTCTCTTATTCGTCGTGAACTCATTATTTTCATTTGAGGAAGAATAGGACCTTTAACAATTACATTCAATTGCATTTGGAATTACTATGAGGTGTAAACCGATTACTAACCTTCATCCAAAAGGAAATAATAATTGGATAATCAAAATGTAGGGAGTGAGATAGAGATGATAAGAAAACAATATACAGTTGTTGGTTTGGGGAGATTTGGTACTAGTGTAGCTCTAAGATTATATGAGGCTGGACATGAGGTTTTAGGAATTGATGTTAATGAAGAACGAGTAGAAGATGCCAAATTATACGTGACTCATGCAGTCGTGGCGGATACCACGGAAGAGCAAACACTTGCAGCAATCGGAATTCGCAATTTTGATTGTGTAATCGTAGCAATTGGGAGTGATATGCAGTCCAGTATTTTAACCGTTTTGCTTCTTAAGGAGCTGGGTGTAAAAAAAGTAATCGCGAAAGCTCTAGGTAAGCAACATGGGCAAGTGTTAGACAAAGTAGGGGCCGATTGGATTATCTATCCTGAAAGAGATATGGGAGAACGTGTTGCAAATCAGCTTTTATCACCCAATATGTTAAACTATATTGAGCTGTCAAAAGAATACAATATAGAGGAAATATTAATCCCTTCAAGAATGGCTGAAAAAAGTCTACGGGAACTTGATATTCGTGCTAAATATAATATCAGTGCCATTGCCATCGTAAGAGAAGGAGATATCATAATATCCCCATCTCCAGATCAGATTATTCATAAAGAAGATTTATTAGTGGTTATTGGGGACAGAGAGAATCTAGCCAGATTTTCAAATATAGAATAAAGTTGACCTGCTGAAACACATTAATATATTGTCTAAGGGCAAAAAGGGTTATATTTTCTTTCCATTTTGATCTTTATTTAACCTCTTTATTTCAAGGTCAAGTGCAAAGGTATAAAGATAGGTCGGACGATATATTCCTTAGAAAAAGGAGATAACTATGCTACTTAATAAAAAACACCTTAGGTTTAACTTTATTAAACTTCACCCCGCACACATTCTGTTGTTTGGTTTTTCTGGGTTAATATTTATTGGAACGTGTTTATTAATGATACCTGCGGCTACTAAAGACAGGCATCATCTCAGTTTTATTGACGCCCTTTTTGAAGCTACTTCTGCTGTCTGTGTAACAGGACTAGCAGTTGTGGATACTGGTACAACGTTTACACTGTTTGGACAAATCGTTTTGCTTATTCTTATTCAATTGGGTGGCTGGGGATTTATGACCAGTAGCATACTGATGTTTATCATCGTAGGAAAAAGGATTGGCTTGAAACAAAGGTTATTGCTTCAAGAATCTTTGAACACGTTTTCAGTACAAGGGGTAATCAAACTAGTTCAACGAATTATCATCATTACTTTAATTGTTGAAATTATAGGGGCTGCTGCTCTGGCCATTCGCTGGTCACAGGAAATGAGTTGGGGGAAATCAGTTTATTATGGAATATTTCATTCTATCTCAGCTTTTAACAACGCAGGATTTGGCTTAGAACCTGATAACTTAAGTAAGTGGGTAGGAGACCCAACTGTAAATCTTACTATTACTTTGTTGTTTATGCTTGGGGGAATCGGATTTTTTGTAATCACAGATATATATGAACAGAAAAAATTAAAAATAAAAAGGTTATCTCTTCACACCAAAATTACGTTATTATTTACCCTACTGATAAATGTGGTAAGTACCTTTATCATTTTCGGCTTAGAATTCAATAATTCTGCTACCTTAGGAACGTTGGATATAGTGGATAAATGGTGGGCTGCTTACTTTCAAGGTGTTGTCCCCCGTACGGCTGGCTTCAATACAGTTGATATAAGCCAACTTACATTAAGTTCTCAAGTATATATGATGGGATTAATGTTTATAGGGGCAGCTTCAGGATCAACAGGGGGCGGAATAAAAGTAACGACATTTGCTTTGTTACTGTTTGCCCTATGGGCAGTTATAACCAATAAGGAAGATATAAGTGTTTTTGAACGAAGAATTCCAAAGTCTCAGGTTTTTAGAGCTTTATCAATTGCTGTTTCTGGGGTAATATTTATTTTTATCATCTTCTTTTTACTCACTATAACAGAAAAAGGGGCTGACATGTCCAAGATATTATTCGAAACGGTCTCTGCTTTTGGTACAGTTGGATTAAGTGCTGGATTTACTGGGGAACTGAGCCCTATTGGTCGTATTTTGATTACAATTATGATGTTGGTGGGTAGGGTTGGACCTCTGACCATGGCGTTTGCAATTGCTATTCATTCAAATGATAAATCAAAAATTCGTTATGCAGAAGAAAAAATCTTAATTGGATAAATGTTAAGTCAAAAGAGCATATACTTATGCTCTCTTCTTTTTTCAATCCTAATTTTTGCATAACTCTTCCTGAAGCTGGATTTGAATTAAAGTAACGAGCAAATACTTTATGGTATTGCTTTTCTTCAAATGCAAAATTTAATATGGCTTGAGCTGCCTCTGTAGCATATCCATTTCCCCAAAATTTTTCACCAATCCAATAGGCTAATTCACCATTATTAAACTTTTGGTTGTTAGATAGCGCTATAGCTCCATATAATTCTCCATTTTCCTTATCTGTTATAGCAAATTCATATGATTTATTAGCATTAAAATTATCAAGAGGATGCTCAATCCATGATAAAGCATCCTCTATAGAGTATGGATAAGGTAGGTACAATGTATTTTTATAAATATTATAATTATTACAAAGTTTAGTAACAGCTACTGCATCAGATTTTTGAAACAGTCTTAGTACTAGCCGTTTAGTGGTAATTGTTTTATTTAGATTATCATATATCATAAGAAATCCTCCCTAATTTTGGATACTTATTCTTGCATATATTTACTATAATTATCCAAAAGTTCTTATTCAACTAATCTGCCCCTTTAGTGCCATAAGAAAAAGGCTGCCGCAGCAACCTTTCTTCTTGAAGTAAAGCACCCGTTAGTTGAATTAATCGAGTAATCTTCTATTGATAAATACGTACGTAATTGTTAATAAAACCAACAAAGCAATTATAAGAACCGTTCCTTCATAAGGATAGTCAATGAAACTATTGATAACTGCTAACAATCCAAAAGGAAGAAAAAAAACTCCACCTGTTACTGTACCTAACAAAGACTTATTTTTAATCATTTTTTCATTAAATCCAGCTAACAACCAGGTTTGTTTTTTCACAGCTACTAAGTAAGACACAAGTAAAAGAGCTATACCAATAACCAATAATCCGTAATCCACCTTTACACCTCCCAAGGACAACTTTGTTTCTTGTTATTTTTTATACGAATAGTAAAGGAAAAAGTTTCCTTTACTTCAACTATCCTGCCCCTTTCGTA